>NZ_JBJGXA010000019.1:0-1524 GCF_045107195.1 Erwinia sp. AnSW2-5 | reverse complement strand
ATCAGCGGGCCTTCTTCTGCCTGGCAGGCATTCACCACGTTTTGCAGCGTGCTCATTCGGCACCTCCTTCCGTGGCGGCCATCGTGCCATCAACAGTAAAAATCGCTTCCGGCAGCTGGAAATTGCGCAACGCCAGCAACTGTAGCGGCCCGCTGCCCAGCTGCGAGCGCAGCACCCACTGCAGCGTCCGGCCATCCGCCGCCGCAAAGCTCATCATCCACCGGCTGCGGTCAAGCTGCCCGCCGCCGCCGTGCTCCACGTCACTAACGCCCCGGGCTTAAACGTCTCCCCCGGCCAGCGGAACGTCTGCCACTCCGCCATCTGGTTAAAGTAGCGCAGTTTCTGCCCGTCAACCGTCAGCTGCGTTTCCACCACCTGCGCCACCGGGCGCGCCTGCAGCTCAAAGCCGCTCAATGCGCCCGCTGTCCTTACGCAGGAACTCCGCCAGCATCGGCAGCGAGGCGTCGTTGCTGCCCGCCGCAAACGGGTAGCGCCCGTCAAACGCGCTGCGCCACGGCGTCACCACCGGGGTCAGCGGCTGCACGAACAGCGTCTGCCCGAACCCGCTCCACTCCTCCCCGAGGCTGGCGGCCACCAGGCTGCCGTACTGCCGGGTGTCCGTCAGGTCGATGCTGTTGCCGCGAAACACCGTCTGCGCCAGGGCCTGCATCCGCGCCTGCGGGTCCGCGCTGCCCGCCACCTGCTGCAGCCGCAGCCGCACGCGGGTGATGCGCGTCAGGTACGTCTGCAGGCTCAGGCTGTCGTCGCCGGACGCCGCGTTACTGCGCCCCGTCAGCGCCAGCAGCGGGCCAAAGGTCTCGTCCAGCGGGCCCTGCGGGCCGGTGGCACGCTGGTCCTGCCCCTGCCACGCCAGGGTGTTCATCAGCGCAATCAGCGGCGACTGGCGCACGTCGCTCATCAGCGTCAGCTGGTCCGTCACGTCCGCAATATTGTCCGCCGGGTTCAGCCGCAGGCCGTTAAGAAAGTTCAGCCAGCTGCCGGCAAAGTCGGTGAAGTAGCGCTGCGTCAGCCGCGCCTTCAGCGCCTCCGGCGACAGGCCGCGTTCTCAATCGCCTGCTGCACGCCCCCTTCCCACGCCTGGCGGGTGAACATGCCCGGCACCACCGCCTCCGTGCTGAACAGGCGGCGGGCGTCGGTGCCCGCCGTCATGTCCTCCAGCGACAGGTCGGCAACGCTGCGGCGCACCGACTTCAGCACCGCCTGATACAGGGTGCTCTCCGCGTTGCGGCGGCCAATCTGCTGCAGCAGCACCTGGCGGCTCTGGCTGACCAGCGTGGCGTCCGGAGTGATGGCCCACTGCGGCTGGTGCGGCAGCTCAGCGATATAAAACGCCCACAGGTCCGGGGCCAGGGCCTGCCACAGGCCGGGGGATATCCCGGTTCGGGACGGCTCCACCGTCTTCATCACCTGCGCGTAAAACGCCCCGTCCACCCTGTCCGGGCGCGCCATCATCAGCCAGGCCTTCAGCCGGTCGTACCCGGCTCTCGCCCCGGCGGCCCGCGG